>NZ_BTPT01000047.1:0-46382 GCF_054408565.1 Vallitalea sediminicola | reverse complement strand
GTTCAGTTTTCAAGGTTCTGTATTATTTGCTGTTGTTGCTGTGTTTGCCGCCTTATTTGTCGGCGAAAAGAATTATATCATCCCACATAATTAAAGTCAAGCGTTTTTCAAATATTTTTTGATTATTAATTAATATTTATAAATTATATAAGTCTTAATCCCTGTTACAGACTGGCTTTACATCATTTAACAAATGTATAAAACTAATATATATTTTTTCCTATATCAAATCAAATTATGCTATTATTATGCGAAAAAATATTTTTTTTAATAATAAATTTATAGAACCACCTATAAGAAAATCGGATAGGTGGAAAAGTTAAATAACTTTTCCAACCTCCCACGGCAAAGTACATCCGGGTCTAGTATACTACGTCTCCTATTTGTATTTCCATACTTTATTGCATTTGAATGGTTATATCCAAGTTATTTGAGTAGTGCACCCATATCCATCAACATATGCCTGATGTAATTTCAGTTCATCAGAATAGAGATTTGCCGCTGGCTTCCTTCATATTCTTTGTCGCCGAAAACGCTCTTGCATTAATCTATACTGCCATAACACATAGTTTTCCCCCAATAATATAGACAGGTAATTTTGCACCATAAAGGGCATGAATACTTCTCTCATCTATAACTTTTTTAGCTTCTCCTTTAAATAAAACCCTACCATCTTTAATCCCTATTACTTCATCTGAATATGATGTAGCTTGATTTATATCATGTAATACCATCAAAATTGTTATGTTTTCTTCTACATTTAATCTTTTAATTAGTTTCAATATATCTATTTGATATTTAACATCTAGAAAAGTGGTTGGTTCATCTAGAAATAAATATTTGGTGTTTTGAGCTAAAGCCATAGCAATAAACGCTCGTTGTCTTTGCCCCCCTGATAATGTTCCTATTTCTCTATAACGTATATTTTCTAAATCAGCAAGCTTTATGGCTCTATCAACATATGATTGATTATATTCATTAAGTTTATATCTAAGTACAGATGCAAAAGGCAGCCTACCATAACTAACAAGTCTTTCCACCGTCAACCCATTGGGGACATGATTTTTTTGATGTACCATAGCAACTTTTTTTGCATAACTTTTAGAAGAAATCTGATTAATATCGTTACCTTCTAAAAAAATTTTTCCATTATTGACTTTCAAATTTTTACTTAATATATTAAGCAAAGTTGATTTACCAGAACCATTAGCTCCTAATATAGTCGTTATTTTCCCTGCAGATATTTTAGTTGTTATGTTATTTAGAACAATATTATCATCATATGAAAATGTTAGGTTTTCAAATTTCAGCATGCTTATCACTCCTTTTTAAAAGTATTATAAAGAATGGTCCACCAATAACGCTCATAATGATAGCTGCTGAAATTTCATTTGGTATTGCTATTACTCGACCTAATGTATCTGCAAGTAGTAATGTAAAACCACCTAACAACATACAAAAGGGAACCAGTATCTTATGATCAGGACCTATTATTTTTCTTGCTATATGCGGAACAATTAGTCCTAAGAAACCGATAACACCTACAACCGCTGTAATACCCGAAGCCAAAAGCACAGCAACTATTGAAATAATAAATCGTAACACATTAATGTTTACTCCAAGTCCTTTAACAGTTTTATCATTCAACTCTAAGATATTACATGCAGGCGATAAGATTATAGCTCCAATAATCCCAATAATAGAATATATAAAAAGCATTCTCACATCTTCCCATACCAGTTGTGTAAGACCACTAGTAGATATCAAAACGCCTGTTCTGTTAGCCATTCCACTTAATATTTCAGACAAACCTGTAGCTATCGCTGATATTGCTATACCTATTAAAATAATTTTTGTAGGATCAAGACTACCTTTCCACGCAAGTGAATAGATTAATAAAAATGTCAGAAATCCGCCAATAAATGCGATGATAGGCGTGTAAAAATATAAGCTTGGAAAGAAAGTTGAAATAATTAGCGCTGTTAATGATGCTCCACCAGATATACCGATAATACCAGGGTCAGCAAGCGGATTTTTAAGTATAGCTTGAAATAAAAGTCCACTCAGACTTAGGGATGCCCCTCCTAATAATGCTACAATTATTCTAGGAAAACGCAAATTATAAATGGTATAGATCTTTCTATTATACTTGATAAAAAGTCCTTCAAAAATTTCTTTATATGTTACTTCAATACTTCCTAATTTAATTGATATTAATACCAATGTGACAATTAATATTATTAGAATTATACAGCCTATAATACCTTTTAAAATTCTTGTTTTATGCATCTTCTTCTACCTCTTGTAAAAAAGACTCAGGTTTTTCTCCATAAAAGATTTCAATTAAATCTTTAAAAGCCTTTTTCCACTCAAATGTCGCACTCATACCAAATGTATTATAATCAAGTGAATATACTTTTAGTTCTTCGACAGCACGAAAATTCTTCCAAACATCGTTTGTAGAAAACTCTTTAGTGAACATTTCCATCGCCAAATCTGGAAGACCATGTGCAGTAAGCAATATTATATCCGGATCCAGTTCAATAAGCTCTTCAGTATTCCACGAAACAAAATTTTCATTTGTATCTACTTTTACAACATTTGTAGCTCCTGCAAGTTCTATGAGTGAGCCAACATACGAATTAGGTGTACAAGCTATATAAGCTCCCGGAAGCCCCATAAGTACTAAAACTTTTGGTTTATTTAAACCTTCAATACTTTTTGAGAATTCATCTATAGTCAAATTATAATCATCGATTAAACTCCTAGCTTCATCTTGCTTTCCATATTTTTCTCCAATCATTTCTATACTATCATACAATCCTTCAACACTCTGAATATCAATAAAAGTAGCGTTAATACCCACTGCATCATACTTAGGTTTAATAGTTTCTATAAGTGTATCCGGTCCTACTACATCAGATGGTTCTAGCATAGCAATAGCCTCTGAATCAGGTGCCATAGGTGTTCCAATCTCTTGTAATCCTTGATACATTTCTGGAATTTCTTTACTTGTTTTTGGTATTGCAATTAAGTTAATTCCAAGTTTGTCAAAAATCATCAATGTGGCATGAGAAGTAACAACAATTTTGGGTTCTTGAGCCATAACTGTATGTTTATTATGTTCAGTTTTTTGATTTACACAGCTTGTTAATGTTAAAGAAAGTGTAATTAAGCCAAATACACTAATAATCTTTTTAAGCATTATTTTCCCCCCTTGACTCTAAAAAACACTACCAAACCCATAAGTAATACTCCGCTAACTATATATATAGTTGTATTAGAATTCTTCTTATTATTGGTATCTTCATTCTTGCTATCATTTGTATTGATTTGAGTATCTTTATTTTGCTTCATCACTTCCTGTGTTTCTGTCTCAGGTTCTTTATTAGACTGTGTTGCATCATTTTGCTTTTGTTCTTCACTGATTTCTTCTGTGTCGAAATCTTTTTTATCCGATTCATCAGTTTTTATAGTATCATCACTTGTGATTTCACTAACTATGAAATCACCTGTATCAGTATTTAGCGTATCTTCATCCAACAAAATATACCATAATGTTTCACGTCCCATTGGAGTTACGTGCATAGTTGCTTTAATGCTATTAAAAGGATCTTCTACCTTAAATCGATAATCTATAGAATCTTCCATACCATTTTCAGCGATTATATCGTAAGTTACTTGTTCATATTTTTCAAAACCTGTACGATAATAGAAGTTCACATCTTTTGTATCACTTTGAAGTAAAAGGCGAATCGTAACAAAATACTCATCACCACTCTTTTCAATTAGCCCTTCTACATCTGTAGCTGATCTACACATTCCTTCACCTAATGCTGCATTAGCTGTTCCCCCATCATCAATTTTTTCTGTATCAGGATTATAGTAACTAGTATTAACCGACACTTTATAAGCACCATCTTCAATAGCATAGACTGAATTATTGAATCTAACGAACAATACAAGGCTTATTACTAAGGCTAGAAAAAATTTCTTTATCATTAAATCTCCTCCATATTTAAGTATCTACAAATCATAGTGGCTATCATGGCACGAGTTGCACTGCTATAGGGAGAAATTGTTGTTTTAGTTGTCCCAGTTACTATACCTTTAGTATTAGCCCATGAAAGCGCATCAACAGCCCATGATGAAACCTTATTTTTATCTGTAAAGTTTTTTAAATCACCAATCTTTTCTGGACTCTTGCTTATATTATTATACTCGTAAAGCATGCTTGCAAATTCTTCCCTAGTTACATCCTTGTTAGGGTAGAACTCATAATGCTTACCTATTATATTATTTTTATAGCACCAAGCCGCAGCCTTTTCATAATAAGAATTTTTCTCAACATTAGGTAAATCAGTTATTGAAATCTTTGGGGTATCAGCCATTCGATATAATACAGTAATTATCATTGCATTAGTCATGTTTGAACCAGGGCTGAATGTATTTTCATCTGTACCAGTAAATAATCCTTTTTCTACAGATTCTAATATACTATTTCTTGCCCAATGATTAGTAATATCTTTGAATTTATTATCAATTACTTGCTGTTTTTGATCATACGTTTTTTCACCACCAACTACTGCAAATAGTCCTGCACTTCTACTTAAGACAGTATAATCTTTAGATGATGCAGTACCTTTTAATACCGTTTTACTACCACCCTCATTTATACGATATAATTTTAGCTTTCCTTTGTAAGGAAATTTAATCATAAGAGAGCCTTTAGGAATTTGAGCTTGCTCATTATATGTTATCCTAATATTATATAAATCAAAACTCACATTCCCGAGTGCCTTTTTAGCAAGTTTATAATTATTTCCATTTGTATTTTGAGTTATTATAATTTTTGAATCCGGATGTATAATAGTTGAATCTGCACTTATAGAAATACCATATAAATCATCTGTTAAGTCTATTTTTGATACTTTTCCAGTGCTAATAGTTTTATTTGGCATTATTTTATCGGCATTTGTGTTTTCAATTTCATTCCAATTAATACGTAACCTTGCATCAAGATAACCCGTACCCACAACAACATCCATTGGTGTATGGGGAACTTTCATCTTAAATGGTATATATTCTATTCCATCTTTTTTTATATAACTTGGAATTTCTATTTCAAAACTACTTAAATATCTTACTGTATGATTGGCTCCATCATTTTTAGTACCAGTTTCTATAGTATTAATAGATAAAATTTTTACATCTTCATATTTTCCATCTTTTGTTGTAGCATATTTAGCTGAAGTAATACCTGAACGGTATCCACTTATATCTACAGGATTAGTAGCAATTTGCAGTGTATTTTTTATAGGATCATAGAGCGCTTGTGGATTGTTATCTGTAGAAATATTACCCATTGAAGGCTTATCAGAAACAGCATTCCATAAACTAATATGTACCATTTGACCACTCCCAGATGCATTTACTACAACTGATGTGGAAATTAACATTGCGCAAACTACATATAGCGCAACCTTATTCAATCTCTTTGTTGATTTTCTTTTCATCAATAACCTCTCCTCTTATAATCTATAAGAGGTTATCGGTTAATACATTTCAAATATCAATATAATGAATATAACCTAGGTTTAGCAGTAAGCGTAACCATCTCTAAAAATGTATTATTTGACAACCCCTTATATATTTCTTGACATACTAATTTACAATCTTTAAATAAAACCTTCTAAGTATTCGTGCTGCTTCAGCTCGAATTATAGTTCTTTCTGGTGAAATAGTATTACTTTCAGTAGCTTTTACTAAATTCATGGAAAATGCCCATTCCACAGCTTCCTTTGCATAAGTTGATATCTCTGTATAATCTTTATATTCTTTAAGGTTTACAGCTTGCTTCGCATAATTGTGTTTATATTTTGCATAACGATTCATTATTACAACCAGTTGTTCCATTGTTAAATCTTCATTAGGTCTAAATACGTTATCTTTATATCCACAAACAATTCCGTTTTTAATGGCCCATGCAACTGCTTTCTCATAGTATGAACCCTTAACAACATCTGTTAAACTTGCATCTGTTAAATTAATGTTAGGCGAACCTTCCATTCTCCAAAGAACAGTGACAAGCATTGCTCTTGACATATTTTCTTGAGGGGAAAATTCACTTATAGAAATTCCATTAAATAAACCTTTTTCTACAATCTGACTTATATCATCATAATAAACATCACTCTCTTTGATATCAGTAAAAGGATTTTGCCAGACTTTTTTTTCTTTATGGGCTATTGCATATATTGAGAAATGCTTTGTTTTAAATGTAACTGTTTTAGTTTTTTTATTATACGTACAGTCTATTTCTTCGATTTTTCCCTTATCATCAACATGCCACACTACTAAATTATCAGCTTTTTCATCTTTTTTAAGCGTATACGGAAGTGTTATTTCCACTTCGCCTTCACCAAAGTCAATTATTTTTTTATTATTAGCTTCTACTATAAACCTGTAAGCAGGTCTGTCTCCTACAACTGCTTTTTGCTTATTATTAAGTTGAGATGATTTAGCTTTGGATATTTCAACTGTAACTTTATTTGCTCCTGCTTTTTTTGTTATATCTTTAATTGACTTAATATCAAATTTAACTTTAACTCCACTATTATCTTCAACTATAAGTTCTTTTCCTTGTTTAATTAAATTCTTTAAATCATTTTCTTTAATTTTTTTATTAGTTTTAGTTTCAATTTTTTCTTTTTCCGATTCTGACTCTTCACTAGGCGATTCACCCTTAGTTACACCGCTGTAAGAAGTAAGATTAGTTGTAGATGTCTTAGTAAAACTATTCCAATCAATTCTTAACCTAGCATCAAAGTTACCTGTCATCGGAGAACCAGGAACAGTAACCGTAATAGGATAATATCCCTCTTTTGAATTAGTATCAAAAGTAAACTTAGAAATATAATCTTCTCCATTTGTGAGGCTCTCTGTACTTATTATTGTAAGATTATTAACAGAACTGCTAAATACACTACCTAAACCAGCGGTAACATCATCAATTTTAACAGGATTTGTGCAAACTTGAATGGAGTAACTTCCATCATCATTAACATATACTAATGCTTTGCGATTATTGCTAAAGGCAGCATCACCCATCGAAGCTTGATTATTTGATCCATGCCATAACCAAACACCAACAAAATAATAATTTCCTTTTTTAAGAGAGCTTTCTCCTGGTTGTGGATCTTCTTCTGCGTTGTCTATTTTTTTAAAATCAACATACACATTAATTTTATCATCAACTTCTTTATTGACAACATTCGAGCTACTTTCCTCATTAACACCTGACCAACTTTTAATAGTATATCCCTCTTTAGGAGTTACGGTAAATACTACTGTTTTTCCTTTTGGTACTAATTGTCCTTTATTAATAGATTGTCCATCAACATGAGCAACAATATTTCCGTTAATACCAGAATTGAACATAATTTTATAACCATTAATATCATCAATGGAAATTTTCAAGTCTGAATAGGCTTTATTAAGTTCTTCTAGCGTCGCATTATTATTATCATATCCTGCTTTTGCATTTTTATAGTTTTTGCTAAATATATCTTTTGTGACATTCGTTAATCTATCTAAAGGAATTACATCTCCTATATCAATTAGTTGTTTAAGTGCATCTTTTATAGGAACATCCTGTGTTTCATCTGAAATTTTCTTTGCTTCTCCCCAGTATAATGCTAACCATGCATTTTGGTCATTATCTCCACCAGAAATAGCGTCCATTATGGGTACACTAAACCTGACTGGCCATCTATGCTCATCACTAACTAATTGAATATATCCTGTCTTAGGATAATAATTTATTGTGTTTTCATTGTATTGATCTGTCAAAAATGATTCATCTTTATTTCTATAAAAAGAAGTAGCCACAATTGGTTTTAATGTTCCTTTTGGATTTCCAGCTTGAATAACCATATCTTCATCATATAAGTTCATTTTAGACATATATGATTCTAATTGAATCTGCTCAACTGATTTAAAATCTAAATATAAGGTCTTAACTTTATTCCTTACTATTAAAGTAGCATTCTCAACTAAGCAAGCATCAGCCATAGATATTTCATCCTCTTGTGTCATCTTAAAAACACTAACAGGAATTTCATATGTTCCATCCTCTAAACTCTCCCCTGTAACAGTATAATTCTCTGTCTGATAGAGAGCATAGCTTCCAATCGTTTTTGTTTCAATAACAAAATATGAATTATCTCCTATATCTTCTAATCGACCTTTTACATCTGGTTCAAACCCCTTATTCTCACAATATGAAAATAATTTAACCTTATGCTTCTCCCAATCATCTGGAATTTTAAATTTAACTTCAACTTTTTCAGAAAATCTTATCTCTTTTTTATTCTCTTGTATAATATGTAGATTAAACATAACCCTTTTTTTATTTTTCACTTTACTAGTTATTAAAGTATATGCGTCAAAAGGAGATGGCGTATCAACTATATTGGTTGATACTAACTTTGCTTCAGGTAAAATAACATTAGTGTTAGTACTTATTTTATTACCTGTTGCAGCCTCTTCAATTTCTATAGTTTGTTTGTTAGTAATATCTGGATAAATAGTAATATTATCACTGCAAATATATCCATCTTTATTAACTTGAATATAAATAGTTTTTCCCAAGGCAACATCTCGATAATTATTCAAATCGAATTCTACCTGAAAACTATTATCAATCACAGAATTCAGATTATCATTGTTCACACCAACTTTAATATCAGTGAATTTATTATTTATGGAACTATCTAATACAATTTTAGCCACACCAATATTATCAGATACTGTCCATTCTGCTTCTTTAATAAAATAATTATCTATTTCCTCTAGATAGACTTTGGAATAATACAATGAATACTTAATGTTATTCATTTTTTTTATTTGTTCTATGTCTATTTTTTTTGCTACTGCTTCGTTAAAATCTAGAATTCCACAAACTGTTTTATCTATCATATGTACTCTAAAATCCGTTGTTATATTATCAGGGGAAAAGTATATATATCTTATGTTATTTCCACTATTATCTGTTGTGTACGTATACCAATATTTATTATTTTCTTCTATTGCACCTTTTTTAATGTCTTCATGAATCTGACTTTCTTTAACATTGAATCCTTCTCTCCAATTAAGTGTTCCTAACTTTTGTCCCCATGAAGATGACTCCTTGAAATATTTATCTTTTAGGATTGCAAAGCCGTTTACTTTGTCACTTCCCCTAATACCTAAAGTGACTTCATATTGTCCCTCATCAACTTTTAAAAGTGCTTGTTTTTTTATAGAATTTCTAGGACTACACAATGTTGATTCAGCATTTATCATATCTATTTGCCAAGAACTCATAGGAAGTAAATAATATCCATCATCTAGATTCAAATCATTTTCACTACTTGACGTATCTTTTTTAATTAAACTGTCTTTTGCATTTATTAATCTTTCTATAGTGCCTTGAATATATTCAGTTGGAATAGCTGTTGTATCTGCTATCTGTTCCCGTATCTCTTTTAATGCTTTCCAACTCTCCTTAGTATAATCTGCTTCCTCTAATTCATCTATTTCTTTTATTAATTTTATTAATTCTTCTCTTTTATTGATTTCTTCTGTTTTTACCAAACTGTTTTTCGCCTTTGTCAATCTTTCTATAGTGCCTTGAATATATTCAGTTGGAATAGCCTCTACATCTGCTATCTGTTCCCGTATCTCTTTTAATGCTTTCCAACTCTCCTTAGTATAATCTGCTTCCTCTAATTCATCTATTTCTTTTATTAATTTTATTAATTCTTCTCTTTTATTGATTTCTTCTGTTTTTACCAAACTGTTTTTCGCATTTGTCAATCTTTCTATAGTGCCTTGAATATATTCAGTTGGAATAGCCTCTACATCTGCTATCTGTTCCCGTATCTCTTTTAATGCTTTCCAACTCTCCTTAGTATAATTTGCTTCCTCTAATTCATCTATTTCTTTTATTAATTTTATCAATTCTTCTTGTTTATTTGCTTCTTCTGTTCTTCCCGAACTATCTTCTATTTGTTCATTAACAGCACTTTCTGTTGCATTAACAACTGTATTTGCACCTAACAATATACAAGCAATTAAACAGAATGCTAATATTTTTTTCAATTCATATTTCAAATTAATTTTCATACTATCTATTCATACCTCCTACGTCCCTTTTATAATTTTTTTGGGACTTAGAGTTGCAATAACTTTAAATCCCAAAAATTAATTATTCTACCTTTATGATATTAAAATATTACAAGATCTGCAGATGCATTTATTGGCATAATCCAAACACTAATACTCACTTCTACATTAAATAATTTAGGGTACGTAAGACTATGAGTTGTCATAATCAAAGTATCATTTTTACCATTTCCATTAGTGTCTTGTAGTAAAGTTGTTACATTAGGATCATCGCAAGTAAACTTTGTAATTTTTCCAGTAAAGCCTTTGGCCTTGAAATTCTCAGCTATATCAATAGTAATAGTATAGCCTGAACCATTTGATCTTACTGTTGCATCGCCGATAGCAGCATCCCCCATAGATAAATTACTGTTAATACTGTTAACGTCAAATTGTCCATCTTTATACAATCTTGCATCATGGACTGATGTTGATGCATTAGCTGGTAAAGTAAGAATTAATACCATAGCAAATGCCATCGTTACAGCGCTTAAATTTTTTAATAATTTTTTCATAAGTAACTCCTTTCGTCTATTTAGACTCTTGTTAATATAATTTGTAATAATTTTTTATAAAAAATCTAATTACAAAAAAATTATAACACATTGTATAAATGATATCAATAGTCATTCTCAATTAGATTGTAGTTTTTAAATTAATAGTATATATTATAATTGCGAGTATTAGTCTGTAATCCTATAAATCAACTTTTATAGCATTTAATTACAAGAAAATTATATAATTATCCGGACGAAATTATTTCTTTACATTCCCGATTTTGTATCAGCAAAAGCTGTCGGAGAAACTTATAGCCATCTCCAAAAATGGAGTATCCGACAGCCCTACACTTTAATGGAAGTACTTTAAACAATACTTTTAGTAATATCCGTAACAAGCTTCATTAAAAAGTTATTATCATACAGATATCTAGCAACTTCAGACACTTTTAATGTATCAAAAACATTATTCAGATTTGGATTAGTACTCATAAGAGAAATAACCAAGAATAAAATCCAAACTATTATAACTCCTTTGATAGCACCAAGAACCAAACCTCCTATTTTATTTATTTGATTAAGAACTGGTAATTTAGTAACTAAATCAAGTAGATTAATTATTACTTTAACAAGAATAGTAACAATAATGAATACTCCCAAAAATGAAATGATATTAATTATTAATGTAGCAATTAAACCACCTATGTAGTCACCTATACTATTTACATTAAGTAAATTATATACCTCACTATTATTATTAGTTACTAATATATGTTTGAATTGTTCTGGCAAATTCAACTGATTAATAAAATTAATTTGATCTCCAGTCGAAGTAACATTTTCAGTTGCACTATTTAAATTAAATAAACCTATTATAGAATTTTTTATAGACCCAAATACCCCTGTATTCTTAATTAAAAATTCACTTACATGCGGATATATATACATAGTAAGTACAACTGATATAATTAGCGAAACAAAACTAAAAAGAGTTTTAATGAGTCCTCTTTGATAGGAAATAATTGCACAAATAGCGATTATCCCTATTACCACTATATCTAACCAAGTCATTTTATATCCTCCTTATTTTGTTATTTTTACTACTTCAAGTTTATTTTGTAAAACAATCAAGAACGTATTATTACCAAGAGGCATAATATCTTTAACATCACCTTTTACTGTAGATTCCCAATTTATTTTACCGTTATAATATTCTCTTATAAATAAATCGCTTTCAACATAATATTTATTCTCATTTCCTATCAAACCTGTAATTTCAGTATCAAATTCTGTTACGTTCAATGATTTTCCTTCTTTATTGTATGCTACTAGAGTGTTATCCTTATAACTTCCTTCATTCTTAATAGGTCTACCGAATAAAACAAGTAATTTGTCCTCTGTGAAGTTAACTTTGTTTATTTCATTAGGTACTTCTATTTTTAAAATCTCTTCAGGTATTACGTCTACCTTATAAAATAAAACCTGGTCATCGCCTATAGCACTAACGTGTTCATTATCTAAAAATTTGATTTCTGGAATAACTGTACCCTCAATACTGAAACCTCCTGTTACTCTCTCAGCATAATCCATACCAGTATCACTAAAATTAAAGAAAGTTAAATTGGATATCATTGAGTTACCTTTCACAAAAAAATAACTGGTAACCATTTTAGATCCATCTTCAGAGATATCAAAAGCTAAAGGATATCCATCATTTTGGATAAACGTCTCTCTATGTATCAGTTTGATTCCATCCGAATCATATAGTTCAATAATATGTCCTTTCTCTTTTTGTCCAATAATTGCTACTATTCCATTTTCATTAATATCAAACATAAGAATTGGAAAACCCACATTATAATCTCTGACAAAACCATTCTTATCAAACAGATAAAGATCCCTAGCAGATATATCTGCTACTCCTAAATAATCTTTTTCCTTTATTACTTTTGGATTCATCATATTAAATGTCTTATCCCATATGGTTGTCCCCTTTGTATCTATCATAGTAACACCATCTTTTGAAGATCTTACTATGTTTTTACCTAACCTACTTATATGTACTTTATCAGTAGGATTATATTCCAGGCTATTTAATACTTCTAATTTAACTTTTCCGCTAATGAATCCAAATCCTTTAGGTCTAATAACCAAAACATATGCTGTAATGGATACTATAACCAACAGCATTATCAAAAAAATTTTTATCCTTTGTTCCTTCAACAATTTCACCTGCTTTTAATATTTTTAGTAAAAGTTTTTCTAAAAGGAAACATGCTATTTTTAATTTTAACCTTGAATTGTTCATATTTCATCTTTACAAAATAAACTAATATAAGTATAACTTCAAATACACCAATATATCCAAATATAGGATATATTTTACCTACCATATTAGAAAAACCTATCTGAGAAAATATAACCGCAAATAAAATAAAAACAGCTAATTTTATTTTCCCATGTTTGGCAGTAGATAATTTTAACTTGGATAATATACCATATCCATTAGCTACAGCAGTTGTAAACATTGCACAAATCAAAACTACTATATAGATATATTGTAACACTTTGGCATATCTCATTACAATAGCCAGCATTGGAATTTCTATACCTTGTATATCCGAATAATGTACTAATATAACAAAACCCAATATAATTCCTATCATCCCTAATGCTATTCCGGCTAATAAAGAACCCAATCTTGCAATAAATTTACTCTTAACTAATTTATGCAGAGTCGTGAGCACCACAACCGCAGTAATTATATTATAAGATACATAAATTATCGTTGAACTCAACCAATTATCTCTAACAACTAAAAATACTTCAACAACCTTATTCATTACTGTTGTACTTCTAAAGAACCACATATATAATCCAACAATTAATACTCCAACGAGTAAAATAGGTGCTAATATTGAATTAACAGCTATAACTCCTTTTACATCAAATAGGAATGTAATATAACAACAAACTGCCATAACAAGAACTCCTACTTGATATGGTATATGAAATCTCTGCTGAAATAAAGCTCCTGAACCTGCAAACATGGCACAAAAACATACAAACATAAAGAATATAACTGAAAGCTCTAAGATCTTACCGAATGTTTTACCCGCAATAGGATAAATAAATTCTTTATAACTTGTTGATTTGTTGAAAAACAGGATTTCAAGCACAGCCCAACCTATTACAGCAAACATCACCCCTGTAAGCAATAATCCTATCATACCTTTATAACCATAATAAGCAAAAAATTTCATTAATTCTTGCCCTGATGCAAATCCTGCTCCTAAAACAGTTCCTATATATACAGATGCTATCTTTATTGAATTCTTAAAATCTAATTTCAATCAACCAACTCCTGAACATAATGTACATTATATATTTATGTTCACAGAGTGTAGTTAATACCATATTACTATAATTATAATAGGTGATATTCATTTAATTTACAATTCTCTATCTTTCATATTAATCAACTGCTTGTATTTTTCAATATACTTTTTTGCGGAATTATCCCATGAAAATCTTTGATTCATGCAATTGACAACTAGACCTTTCCATTTATCATCATCACCATATACTTCTAATCCTTCTTTGATAGATTCAATAAATTCATTTACATCATATTTATTAAATACAAATCCTGTACCTTGTAATTTTTCTGATTCGAAGGGTATAACTGTATCAGCTAGTCCTCCGGTATTTCTTACTATTGGGACAGTGCCAAATCTCATGCTGTATATTTGTGATAATCCACATGGTTCAAATAGCGATGGCATCAAGAAAAAATCGCAACTAGAATATATAAGTCTTGCCATTCTTTGATTAAAATCTATTATTACCGCTAATTTATCGGGATATTTACTAGATAAGTTCATTAATGCTTGTTCATATATTTTATCTCCTGTACCTAATATAGCAAACTGTATATCTTCGTTAATTAAATCTTCTATTGCTTGTAAGCACAAATTTATTCCTTTTTGTTCACTAAGTCTTGAAACCATTCCTATTATAGGTACTTTTTTCACAGGCAAACCCATTTCTTGTTGCAAGAAATGTTTGTTTTCCTGTTTTACCATTGAAACATTATCTATATTATAATTTTTATATACGTATTCATCTGTTTCACAATTAAATTTATCATAATCTATTCCATTGATAATACCATGAATTTTGTTTTTATTTTGCCTCAAAATCCCATCTAATCCATATCCATATTGAGGGGTTTGAATTTCCTTGGCATATTTATCACTAACTGTAGTGATTAAATCGGAACAGATAATACCGCCTTTCATAAAGGAAATATTACCATAATACTCTAACTTATCGCTGGCATAATATCTATATGACAAACCTAATCTTGCAATGGTATCTTTGTTAAATACACCTTGGTATTGCAAGTTGTGTATAGTATAGACAGTTTTTATATCTTTATAAAAGTGTATTTGGGCATACTCATTCTTTAGTAGAAATGATATCAATCCAACATGCCAATCATTAAGATGTATAACATCCGGTTTTATATTAAGTAAAATCAACATTTCCAAAACTGCTTTTGAAAAAAAGCCAAATCTTATATCATCATCATCATATCCATAATAATTATCTCTCTCAAAATATTCCTTACTTCCTATAAAATAAGTTGTAAGCTTTTTTTCTTCATATATATATATGTGAGCTACATTTGCTTTCCCATCTACTTCTATGATAAAGCTGATGATTCTTTTCAACTCTTGTTTTTGTTCTATTCCTTTATATTTTGGCATTACCCTTATCATGTTAAGTCCATTATCAGCTAAAACCTCTGGTAAACATTCACCCACATCTCCTAAACCTCCTGTTGTACCAAATGGTGCGATCTCGGCTGATACATAGAGAATGTCTAATTTATTTTTTATCATAATAATCCTTTCCTTTAACAGACAATATGAAATATTCAAAATATACATTTAAGATTATACCACAACTATATTAAAATAATTATTAAAGTTTTATTAAGCTAGTTCATATAATCTTTATATCTCTGTTACATATCTTATTTTTTTCAACTTTTATAGTATATAAAAAATGACCATATTATATGCTAATATTTTTTTACAGCTATTATTAGTATTATTGCTTATTAAAAATAGATTAATCTTATTCTTTAATTAATGTTGAAAAAAATTACAGTAAAATTATAGAAACTTTAATCTATATATATTATACTACCATTGAAAGGAGTTGTTATAATATGAGTAAAATGGCAAAATTACCTAAAAGAAATGAGATCAGCGATGATTTCAAATGGAAATTAGAGGATATGATTTCTTCAAAGGAAGAATGGGAAAAAATCTTTACGGAAATTATATCTATGACCGAAGAAATCGCATCTTATTCAGGTAAATTAAAAGATTCCGCAGACACGTTACTAGCTTGTCTTAGAAAAAGGGACCAACTAGGAGAGAAGCTCTCAAGATTATATGTATATTCCAATATGAAATTACATGAAGATGCAAATAACTCTGAGGCACAAAATACAGCTGAAAAAGCTAATTCATTAATGGTAAGAGTTAATAGTAGTATTTCTTTTATTGAACCTGAGATTTCTTCTATACCTAATGATCAGTTAGATGGTTACATGAATTCTTCTAATGGATTAGAACTTTATAAAACTTATATGGATGATTTACTACGCAAGAAAAAACATATCTTAAGTATGGAAGAAGAGTTACTATTAGCCAGAGCACAAGAATTAGCTGGAACACCAGAAAATACATTCGCAATGTTTAATAATGCTGATATCAAGTTTCCAACAATTAAAGATGAAGATGGTAATGATGTTGAACTAACCAAAGGTCGTTATGTTACTTTTATGGAAAGCAAAGACAGACGTGTTAGAAAAGATGCATTTGAAGCTTTATATGCTACTTATAGTAAGTATAAAAATACATTAGCAGCTACTTATAATGGAAATATTAAAAAAGATATTTTTTACATGCAAGCAAAAAAATTCAATTCTACTTGTGAAGCAAGTTTATTTGAAAATAATATTCCAGTTGCTGTATATGACCAATTAATTGAAACAGTACATAGTTATCTACCATTAATGCATCGTTATGTTTCCATACGTAAGAAAATGCTTAATTTGGATGAGCTTCATATGTATGATGTGTATACTCCAATTGTTAAAGACATTGACGTTACCGTTACTTTTGAAGAAGCAAAATCAAAGGTGCTTGAAGCACTTGCTCCACTTGGAGAAGAGTATTGCAATCTTCTTAGTAAAGGATTCAATGAAAAATGGATAGATGTATATGAAAATGAAGGTAAACGCAGTGGTGCTTATTCATGGGGTACTTATGGAGTTCATCCATATGTTTTACTTAACCATCAAGATAATGTAAATCATATGTTTACTCTTGCTCATGAAATGGGACATTCTCTTCATACTTATTATTCATCAAAAACTCAACCTTATGTATATGCAGAATACCCAACTTTCTTAGCGGAAGTTGCTTCAACAGTTAATGAGGCATTATTGATGGAACACCTTTTAAAAACAACTAAAGATAAAAACCAAAGATTATATTTAATTAATTATTTCATGGAACAATTCAAAGGAACTCTTTATCGTCAAGCTATGTTCGCAGAATTTGAAAAGATTACCCATGAATTGGTTGAACAAGGTGAAGCTTTAACAGCTGATACTCTAAGTTCTATGTACCATGATATAAATGTAAAATATTTTGGTGATGATATGATAATTGATAGTGAAGTTGATATGGAATGGGCTAGAATTCCTCATTTCTATTATAATTATTATGTATTCCAATATTCTACTGGTTATTCAGCTGCAATTGCACTTTCTCAAAAAATATTAAAAGAAGGTGAATCTGCAGTAATAAATTATAAAAATTTCCTTAAGAGCGGTTGTTCAGAGTATCCTATCGAAACTCTTAAAAAAGCAGGTGTTGATATGACTACTGCTGCACCTATAGAAAAAGCGCTCAAAGTATTTGAAGGATTATTGGATGAAATGGAAAGTATAATTGAGTAATTTATTTATTAAAATCAACTTATGAATTAAACTCAAAATTGACAGCAAGTAAGTTTATTTCTTGCTGTCAAATAAATCAAATATTATTATTCAAATTATTAAAAATTGTCAATTAATAAAAGTTTTTGTCTAATTATTACTCTTTCTTATCAAGTATCAGATCATAAAATTGATTTATATTTAGAAAAAGGCGAAACAATATATACTACTTACGAAGTAGAAAATACAATAGGAATAGTTTTAAATATCGCATCTATAATAGCAGGTAGCCTCTCGATTCCTACCCTAATAGCTAAGAAATTTCTTCAAGCACTTATTTATAATTCATTACTCTTTATTTCTCAAGGTGAAATTAAAAACTGGTTAGGTATTAACTCAATTAACGCTGAAGCTGTTCGTCATACATGGTATTCCTACGATGCTGATGATCATAGCACTTGCGAAACTCAATGGAATAATGTATATACAATAAAGGAATCAACCAGCAAGCTTAAAGGTCAAGTATATGGTACCACAGAAAATGATATTTATGAACAAGAATTTAAAGCAACATGCTATATGTTATTATGGCCATGTGACTTTGATAATCCTATCAATATTTATTAAGTATACATTGTATCTAAGAAACACTATATTAGTTTTTCTTAGATACAATGTAAATAAAATCATGACAAGGAGATATTATAAATATGTATTTGGGAAAGTTATTAATCTTTATTTTTTCTACTTATTTAATTATATATGGAATACTAATTCTTACAGGAAAAAAAACTATACATTTAGAAAATCATTTATTCAAAAAATATATTACTATAAATAACAAAAATCAATTTATAAAACTTATGGGGTATATTAATTTTTGTATGGGTACTATATTTTTTATACTAAATATTGCATTAATATATAAAAACGATTATTTAATGTATATTACACTATTCCTTCTCATTGTAATACCTCTTGTTTTACTTTGTATATTTATAATGCTTATACGTTTTAAATAATTCTAAACCAAGCATTTTTCACTATATTACAATGGTATATTAATAATCACTAATATACTTAACCCATTATGGTTTTGGAGTTTGATTTCTTGTCCAGCATAAATTTTATGTTTATTTGAAATATCATTCAACTTCTGAATGGTTGGTACCATATCTGATGTATTATAGAATTTCTCACTTATAGTATTAAGACTATCCCCAATTTGCACTGTATAGCTTGTTGGTATATCCTTTGAGTTATGGTTTGTGTCTTTGGGGTGTTATTGTTTCAGAGACAGCCCCTTGTTATTTTGTTCTGTATTGCCTAGGCGATTTACCAGTGTATTTTTTCATCATTCTACTAAAATAGTATGTATTAGTAAATCCTACACTCTCAGCTATGTGCTCGATTGTTAAGTTACTATTCTCAATTATTCTCACAGCTTTCTTCAACCGATAATTATTAAGATGATGTATAATAGTCTCACCTGTCATTTCTTTAAAAATTCTATTTGCATAGTTAGCACTTATTCCTGCATAATTAGCTATTTCACTTAAAGTAAGTTTTTGTTGATAACATTGATAAATATATTGTCTGATATCATATACTATACGTTCTTTTGATAGTGCATTAGGGTAAGATTCCTCTGTATACACTTGATTGATAATACTATATATAATTTCTAATAAAATACTTTTGCATCTCAACTGCCAAAAAAGAGAATGTTGTTCATAGCAACTAAGTAATTGTTGAAAATTACTACTCATCTTTTCATAATCATTTATCATAATGTGATATGGAAAAGTAAATCCATTATTCAAAAACACTTTTGGTCGTATTAGATGCTGTTGCTTAAGATACATATCATAATAGTCTATTTGTTCCTCTTCTGAAACATAAAAAAAATCGAAATGAACCCATATTATATAACTGTCCTTGTCCATAATAAATAATTTGCTTGGAGTATTAGGAGGAATGAGTAAAACAGAACCTGATGATAACGTACTTTTTTCTGAAGCGATTTCTACTTTACCTTTTCCTTTTATGAAATATAACATTTCATAGTCATATAATTTACGAGTATAAGGCCAACCTATTGAACCTTGAAGTCCTGCTCTTCTTATGAATGGATTAATTTCATTACTATCAATATTGATTTTTCTCATTAAATCAACCTCTCGCATTCTGCTATTAATCAACGAACAACCTAATCTTTTTTATTATATCATATAGTGTGATATTGTATAATTAAAAGTGATTTTATGTATTCAAATATTAATGATTCTTTACTTATAATAAAAGTAACTTCAATCCATATTTATTCATACCTAGAGAGAAATAACCAGATTGAAGATAACAATTGTAAAGGTGGATTTAATATGCGAGAAATTATTTCATTAAACAAAAAGTGGCGTTTCATTAAAGGAGATGATAGTTCTTCTCATACAAATGATTATGATGATAGCAGCTGGAATATGGTTAACTTACCCCATAGTATTGATATAACCCCAATCAATAGTAGCGGTGGACGTAATTATCAAGGTATATGTCGTTACAGAAAACATTTTCATCTAGAAAAAAAGGTAAAAGGCGAAAAAGTATTCTTGGAATTTGAAGGTGCTATGCAGGTTCTTGAGGTATGGGTAAACAATGAAAAACTGACAACTCACTACTGCGGTTATACACCTGCAGTCTATGATATTTCTTCCATTGTGAATTACAACGACGAAAATATAATTTCCGTGAGACTGGATAATTCTGACCGAAATGATGTTCCCCCTGGAAAGAAACAACAAGACTTGGATTTTTCATATGATGGTGGCATATATAGACAAGTGAGATTACATAAGGTTAACTCATTATATATTACAAATGCTGTATTAGAAAATAAAGTTGCTGGTGGTGGTTTATTCGTATCCTATGATTCTGTATCAAAAGACACAGCCCAATTACGTATTCAAACTCATATCAGAAATGAGTATATTGAATCTAAGACTTTTACTCTGTGCCAAAAACTATTAGACCAAGAAGACCGTTGTGTCAGTAATACCATTAATACCTATGAGTTAAACTCTTTAGAAGATGCTCATCATGTACAATCTCAGGTAGTCGATAAACCGAATCTCTGGAACCCTCACTCACCTTACATGTATAAATTAAGGACAGAGATTATAATAGATGGTGAATTAATCGACCTTATAGATACTCCTTTGGGTATTAGGGATTTTGAATTTACCAAAGATAGAGGATTTCTTATTAATAATGAACCTCTTAAAATATCAGGAGCAAATTATCATCAAACTTATATACACGTAGGCAATGCTATGCCAGCTAATCTCCTTAAGAGAGACGCTAGAAAGCTTAGAGAGGCAGGAATGCTTCATATACGTTCTCATTATCCTTTTTCAGAGGAGTTTATTGATGAATGTGATTCATTAGGCATTACATTAACAATAAGCAATCCAGGATGGCAATTCTACGAAGAAGGTATCTTCAAAGAGAGAAGCTTTCAAAATCTAAAAGATATTGTTAGATGGTTGCGTAATCATCCTTCCATTATTATTTGGGAACCTATACTTAATGAAAGTGTCATGCCAGAAGATTATCAACTACGAGTTAATGAGATTGTTCATGAAGAATTACCTTATGGTCCATGCTATACTGGTTCTGATCAAGGATTGGGAGATATTTCATACCGTAAATTTGATCCTGATATGCTAGGTCCAAAATCAGAGAACTTCAATCCTGAAATATATAAGATTATAGAAGAACATACTGATAAACCAAGATGGATAAGGGAATATGGAGATTATCCAGATAATTTTGTTGACCAAAGTTGTGCTTGGCGGGTACCTAGAGGTTGGGGTGAAGATATTATGCTCAAGCAAGTTAGACGTATGATTTGGAATAAAAACCCTTGGATGACTAATTACACATATTTATATAATGATACCAAATTATGTGGATTTGCAATGTGGCCTGGTATTGAACATAATAGAGGTTATCATATCAATCCTTGCTGGGGTGGATTTTTAGATTTACAGAGAATACCTAAATATAGCTTTTATTTCTTTAAGAGTCAAAGAGAACCTGATGATTGTCTGGATCTAGTAGATTCTGGTCCTATGGTATATATTGCTAACAGCTGGTCTGAATTAAGTCCAGACGATATCACTATATTTAGTAATTGTGATAAAATAAGGCTTTATCATGATGATAAGTTTATTGAAGAAAGGGAACCTGATAAGATAAAGATAAAGCATCCTCCTTTTACCTTCAAAAATGATTTTTATTATGGTAGAGAACGTTCTGAAATCAGAGCTGAAGGTATTATTAATGGTAAGGTTGTAACTTCAGACAAGCGTTATTCTCCTGGAGTTCCAGTGAGATTACATTTAGAAGGTGATTATATGGGAATTAATCTCCAAGCCGATGGTTCTGACTTATTATTTGTAAAATGTTCGGTTCAAGATGACCGTAATAGCATTACTCCGTTAACACTTGATAGTCATGACATAGTTTTTTCTATAGAAGGTCCTGGTAAAATTATTGGTGATAATATTAAACGCCCAGAAT
Organism: Vallitalea sediminicola; assembly: GCF_054408565.1. NCBI lineage: Bacteria > Bacillati > Bacillota > Clostridia > Lachnospirales > Vallitaleaceae > Vallitalea > Vallitalea sediminicola. The sequence continues at coordinate 24,077 of NZ_BTPT01000047.1, read as the reverse complement.
TAGGACAAACAGGTATTTTGATTCAATCCACTACCCAACCTGGAAATATTCGTATTACAGCTGAACTTTTATATCCACAGAAATACAAAAAAATAGCTGTTAACCCTAGCTCAATAGAAATAACTTCTTATGAATCTGAATCTACCTTATAATACATAAAGTATCAATATACATTAAGATAGACTCCGTTTATGAATATCTAAACAGAGTCTATCTTATTTAATCTTATAGGTATAAAAGTTGTACTTTTTTCTAACATTATGGTTTTGGTAATTTTATTTCTTGTCCAATATATATCTTATGTTTATTAGAAATACCATTGATATCTTGAATGCTTGGCACCATATCTAGTGTATTATAAAATTTCTGGCTGATAGTATTGAGACTATCACCAACTTGTACTCTATAACTCGTAGGAATATCAGCTGGGTTAATTGTTTCTGTTTTAGGTGGTATTATTGTTTCTGTACTTGTTTCTCCATAATCTATTATCTGCTCTCCATCAATTCCATTCATATCAGATATCTCTTCACCTAATTCATTATTAACCATAATACCATTTTCATTTTCAATATCTATAACTTCTTTTTTTATATTATTATATTTTTCTGTCATAGTCTTCATAGCGGTCTGTAGATTATTAAGTTTTTCTATATTATTCAATAAACCAATCCCCATAACGAGGCATATTAAAACTAACCCTCCACACAATATAGATAACATATTAATGAATTTCTTCTGATATACATCATCTTTCCTTTGTTGTTCTTTCTTTCGAAATGTCTTGATTATATCATTATCTACATCTATATCTTGCTCATTCTTTTCTTCTTTTTCTGTTTTATTCTCCAACATATAACTATGCATTGATGGGTTTTTATCGTAATAAATATAGTATCCTTTTTTCTCTATTATTTCACCCTTTTCATATACAAAGAATGCATCCTCTTTTTCTAATGGATCAACGATATATAGAACTTGTTTATCATCAATAAAATTCTTGTTATGGTGTTCTTTTAAAAACGAAGTTAATAGTATACCGTAACCTGGTTGGGTATACATCCATCCAACTACACTATAATCCTCAAAATATTTTCTTATCTTTTCATAAACATGATACCATGTTCTTTCTGTTATACACAGATCCCCATTAACTTTTTCAGCATAATCACCTTGAACAGCACCATCTACAATAACTATGACATCACCTTTGTATGTATAGTTTTTCCCTATCAAAAAAGCGATTTGTTCAGATGATTTTTCTTCTAATGCAAATTGATGCAAATAGGAGTATACATAATCCTCCATATAAATCCTATTACCTTCCCTAGCATCACCAATTTGACGTACATTTTTGGGAAGTGATTCAATACTCTCTAGATATAAATTATTATTCTTATAATTTTCATTCATAATTAGCACACCCCATAAATACATTAAGTATATGAAGATAATAGCATATATAAATAAAAAATTTTATCAAAGCTTGTCTGTGAAATACTTTTTTATTCGATATTAAATTTACTTTTTTTGGAAAAAGTGATTTGGTATAGGTATTAATACATTTATTTACCGATAATTGGTATTTATTGTAAATTATTAACAATATCTATTCATTTGGTTTAATTAACTATTTTTTTGCTAAAAATATATATATCAAAAACAACTAAATTAATTCAATTTATCTAGATATATAGTTGTAACTATAATCCATTAAAATTCCAAGAAAGTAGGCTGATAAAAATGAAATTAAAAAGAAGTTCGGAAGAAATTCATTATTATAATGTCAAAGATATATCTTCTATTAGCAATTTTTCTAATACTCTATTTAATCTTATAGAAGTAAACACCGATATTAATACCAACATTATCATTTTATGCATAGGAACAGATAGAGCAACTGGTGATTGTCTCGGTCCAATAGTGGGATATAAACTTAAAAAAATGTTTTTGAACAATGTAACTGTCATGGGAACATTAAGTAAGCCTGTTCATGCTAAGAATATTGAAGAAACTGTAGATCATATTAAATCAACTTATACAAATCCTTTTATAATTGCCATAGATGCCTGCCTTGGTAAAATGGATCATATTGGATACGTAAGCATAGGAAAAGGCTCTATTAACCCTGGTGCTGGTGTTAATAAAACCTTACCTCCTGTTGGTGATATGTATATAACCGGAATAGTTAATTTTTCTGGATTCATGGATATGCTCATATTACAGAATACTCGTCTCAACACTGTTATGGGAATGGCTGACTTCATAGCTTTTGGTATTAGAAGAACCATTAATAACTTGAGAAGGTCTGTTGGATAACAAGCATATTCCAAGATTATAGTTTATCTATATAGGATTCAAATAAATTGGTACTGACATTTTTAACTGTTATATTTTTACCTAATATCTTTCCCCATATGTTAATTGTGTAATTACATACACTTTTTTTCCTTTGAAAATATGTATGTGACATCTTAATTGATTGTATGGAGCCTATTTTAACTATCGATTGTTTTTTTTGAAATCCACTGTAAGACATATATGCCAACTGGTCAGACATACCTATACCAGTATTTTTAAACTCCATATGTCCTAATAATAAGGCTACTCCTAGCAATAGTATACTTATAAACCCATATTGAACTTTATAAGTCACTATGCCTACAATTACTAATGTAAACAAAAGCTTCTTGAATATAAAACGTATATAAGCATTTTGGGGTGCTTTATTTATTTCTCCAGAATAATTAAATTCAGGCATCAAATCATTTATTATTTTAACTCTTAGTTTATCATTACAAAATGGAAATAATACTGCCCTTTCGCCTTTTTCATCTCCATATCCAATACTTTCAATCTCAATAGTACTTACATGAAATAGCTGCATTATAAATTTCTGTTTTACATGGATGCCTTTTACTTTGTTTTTATCAAAGGTATAATTTTTTTTACTTATCAATCCATGACTTATATGTAATTTATCCTTTTCCACGTAAACACTATAATAAGAGTATTTTATACAGTTCTTAACAAAGGATACTATTAAGCAGATAATGAATACACTTAATACTAAACCAATTATTATATATACGCTGAATTGAAATTTATTAATATATTCTAAGCTATCAAAATGAGTGACATCTTCAATATCATCCAAATAGTTATATAATGCAACGATAATAATTAAGCCTTGAAAAACTGAATTAGATGCAATTGAATAGAGAATCAAGTCTTTGAAACTTAGTTTATATTTATATTCATCAGTACTGCTATTATCAGATTTATCAACTGTTTCATTATCCTTTAATAGCTTTTGTTTTATTAACAAGGCTTCTTCCTTAGTAATAGTCAATGTTATCTCACTTTTATCTGCCTTAACATTTTCTGTGTCTATTTTTATTTTTGATATACTGAATATACGTTCAAATAACCCTTGTGAAATATCAATAGTTGTTATCTTTTCTAAAGGAACTTCTCTTTTATTAACATTCAATATACCTTTTTGGTAAAATATCGCATTTTCATTGATGTAGTACATTGTTTTATACCAAGATACTGCACAATATGCACAATATAAAATTATGAGTCCAATAATTATTAAGATAGAAATTGTAGCTCCAAGCCTTTTATTTAAGTAAGTAAAAATCAATATGATTATAACAATTTGGCTAATTACCCCACCAAATATTTGTTTTAAAACATATAAGGGGTGATTTCTCTCTACATCAGTCAATACTTTCACCTGCTTCTACACTGCTTGCTAAATTCTTAGATATTTCTTCTGCTTCCTCGTTAGTCAATGCAGGAATCTCATGCAATCCTCCCGCTGTATTAAGCCTAATTGTTGATAAACCATATCTTCTATGAATTGGTCCTTGATTAACATCAAGAAATTGTAACCTAGATATTGGAATTATTATTTTCTTTCTTACAAAGATGCCGTTAATTATCTCTATTTTATCATTGGAAATACTATACTTCCATTCCTTATACTCAATAAGAGGAAATAGAAAAGCATATAATAGTAAGAAACCATTAATCAGTATAGTAAGTATATGTATTATGTATCTAACCATTGCATTATCAATGATTGGCATTAGAAATCCATAGATCCCAACAAAATAAATTACTGCAAATATCACTAAGAATATTGTTCTAGATATTATCCAAGCTTTCACAGCTTTTTTATTGATTCTTTTGTAACTCATGTATCTTTTCCTCCTAAACAATACTAATACGCTTTTATTTTAATATGAATTCTAAAGTAACTGGATTGTGATCAGTGTATTGGAATTCAAGTTGATGCCCTTCTACACTTACTATATCAACATTTGGGGATACAAGAAAACCATCAATGACACTAAGATAATTCTCACCTTTTTTATACGGAATATCTACCGTTCTATTAGTTGGAACATTCTTGTCGGCTCCCCATTTAAAACCTTCTGGTTTAAAATCATCTGGAATTTCCTTAAGCCACTCTGGCCACTCTTGTTTTGAATCAAATAGATTAGCGTCTGTACCTGGTATAGCATGATTCCAATCACCTGCAACTACAACATAATTACCTTTGTCGTATTCTTTGCTTATGTATTCTTTCAAAAAACCTAACTGTTGTTTTCGAATAATACCACCTTTATCATATGCTGATAAATGGGAATTGAGTAAAACAAGTTCATTGCCATCTTCAACCGGTAATCTACTTTCTATGAAACATCTGTCTAGAAGTGCTAATTGTCTAGGCCACTTCTCTTTTCCCGGATATCCATAACGATTTGTTTCATTTATTTTATATTTTCCCAATGTAACCAAACCAGATTTTACACTGCCATGAGGTTTTGCTAGTGGTACTGGTACCCAAGGGACCTTATAATTAATACAGTAAGTGGAACTATAATCCTTCAATTCTTCTTTTAATTGTTCATATTCATTAATATTATAACTTCTAGTTGCCTTAATATCCACTTCTTGAAGCATAATAAAATCTACTGTTTGGTTTTTAATGAATTCAGTGATACCTGTAAGATTTTCTAATGTCTTTTCTTTGCTTTTTGACCTTGAACCTGTACCACCATCCATAAAAAAGTCTTGTCCTGCATCAAGTCCACAATAACCAATGTTAAATGTTAAGGCTGCTATTGTCGTTTCTTTTTTTAATACTTGCTCTACATTATCATCAACATCAAGTGATATAACTTCTTTTGGTTTATAGTCTGTAACGGTCATAAAAACAAAATATAGAACAACAACTAATGCTAATAATACTACAATGATACCTAATACTTTCAGAAATCTTCTCAACATAACAAAACCTCCATTTTTTAGTAGATTAATCCTTAGGCTTACTAATTATGCTAAATAAAATTGGATTAATACAGTTGGTATTAAATAAATTTTATCATTTAATATTGGTAATGTAAACTAATCTAAAGTTAAATTATTAGTCTTTTAAAAAAGAATGATTAACATACTCATTTATAAGTTCAAATAAAATATTAAAACATTAAAAAAAGTCTCTATTTAATTCAATAATAAACAGGCTATTAAGACCTGTGTAACTAAACAGAGACATTTATTTTTAATATATTAATTTAATTTTCTATTTCTATTTCATTTTCTATCTCATAGTTATTCTCAACAAAGTTTTTATTTATTTCAGGTTCTACATCTTCATTTTCTATAGTAATATCATTTTCTACATACCCTTTGTCTACATTATCATAAGTGTATCTATTATCATCTTTGAAATCTTCTTTATATTTCTTTTCACCATTATCGTCATTAGTTTGAACTGATTTTTTGACTTGTTTCAAGAGTATTATCCCAACGATTATCAATATTATGGGAACAAAGAAACTTCTAATCAATTTTCTTTCATTGTAAGTTAAGGCTCTAAAATAAAAGTTTCCTAATATCTCATTGATTAATATGACCCCTCCTAAAATGATTAATCCATATGCAACATAACTTTTTTTAATCTTGATATCAAATATAGGTTTATCTATGATTACTTCATTGTTATCAATTTTCTTTTTGAGATGATATACATCAAAAAAACTATAAAACCATACCACCAATATTCCTATTGGCATGTAAGGAATCGTATTAGCTAGAGTTATAACACCAAAAAAAGCTAACATCATTAACAGTCCTTGTTCCATGAATCCTAAATACATACGTCCTGTACCTGGTATCAATGAGAACACAAATGCCCAAAACCTATTATAACTATAATTTACATTTGTAGCTTTTATTGATTCGTAACACTCTTCACATAATGTTTTATTACCATCAAAACATGTACACTCGGCACATATTATTTTACCACATTTTGTACACTTGTACTGTCCATCTCTATCTGGATGATAGAAACATTTCATATCAATTCCTCCTTAATAAAATACTTGAAATCTATTAATTACATTTGTTAATATATCATTAAAGTTATAAATCGTTTTTTGAAAACCATCAGCAAAAAATATATTTGTATTCAATGCCAATAAATTAGATACTAATATAAAAACACCTGTACAAATAAGGCTACTGGCCAATTTCATCTCAAATGAATAGTTCTTGCGTTTAGTTGTGATTCTTCCTGGTTCTGATTGTAAAGCAGCTTCCATAATCCTATCTGTCAGATAATTATTCCCTTTAATGGATGGGTGATTGTTAAGCAAATCTATTGTATCAATATCTAGCTGATCATTTAATTCATTATGTTTTTTGCAATTCAATAACCTCACCTCCAAAACCTTCTTTCATTAGTTGTTCTTTTATCTGTTTTCTTGCCCTATACAATCTTGTCTCTATGGTTTTAATTGGTATGTCTAATACCTGAGCTATTTCTTTATAGCTTAACTGATTAAAATGGTATAGTATAATAATAGTCTTATATTTATCCTTTAAGCTGTATACAGCATTATGTACCATTTGCTGCCGTTCTTTATATATAATGATTTGTTCTGTATTATGATTAGAGCTCAATCCTTTCACTGATTTATCCATAATACTGATCATGTTAAAAAAATTAGGTTTGTTTCTTCTATTCCAGTCTAGACAGGTGTTGACTGCTACTTTATATAACCATGTTGATAATTTACTCCGATTTTTAAATGCCGGCAAGCTTCTGTATACTTTTATAAAAATCTCTTGGCATAAATCTTCAGCATCATTATAATTATTAGTAAATTTATATGCCATTGTCAAAAATCTGTTTTGATATTCATCTACGAGTCTTCTGAAAGCTATTTGGTCTTGTTCTATTAAATTTTGTATATAATCGTCCAAATAACCACCCTCTTTTTCAAACTCATTCATTAATTGATTAAAATATCTCCATTATTAGCTTTTATGGTGATTATATTACTAGAATCACCTATTGTAGCTTTTACTGATTTTTGATTATTATCTTCTTTTATATCAAAATCAATTACTGAATCAATATTACCATAATTGGCTCCTAATTCAAAAGTAGCTTGTTGATCATTGGGTATATCAATATTGACATTTCCATATCTGCTTTCAATGTCTATGTTATTAACATTAATATTGTAATTATCTATATCAATGTCTCCATTCTCACTTTTAATCTTTATATTGCTGTTAATCTTTTCTAGTGAAATATCTCCATATTTATTAGATAATTCTATATCTGAATTAATATTTTTAGCAGTTATAGCTTCATTACTGGTTTCAATGTTTACTGTCCCTTGAACATCATCTATTTTAACGGAAGTACCTTCCCCATTTATCTGTAGATTTTTACCAACTATGTTACCATCAATGTCACCATATTCTTGATCTATGATAACATTTCCGCTAATATTATCAAAGTTAGTTTCACTATAACTATTTTTTATATCTAAATCTCCATTTATATTTTCCACATTAACATTTCCATTTTTATTTTCTATTTTAGTAGAACCTGATACAGTATCAACATCTATATCACCATAATCATTTTCAATTGATAATTCATCACCTATATCATCAACTTCAATATCACTATTATTAGCTTTTATAGTAGTTTTTTTATTAACTTTACCTACATAAATATCACCATATCTATTATTGATATCAACTTCAATATTCTTAGGAATCTCAATCATATAATTTATATACATATCTGTACCCCTATGATTAAGAATATTGTTTTTGGTCCCTATAGTTAATGTATCATCTTTTTTCCTATCTATAGAAACTATGTTTTCTGCTAATGCTATAGCTTTTTCTTCCTCTTCAAACGTACTGATGTTCAATACTGCTGTTATTAGAATCTCTTCTGTATCAGTTGCCTTTATTTCTACATTACCTCTGCTATTATCTACTTTCAGGTTAGTAAGATTATTAGCATCTTCAGTATAATTCTTAGTGATTTCATATTCATCAGTTATATTAAATATTCTTCTAAAACCGTTAACCGAATCATTGCTGAATATATGTATACTTGATATTAGAAAAGAAGAACTGTAGATGATTATCAGTAATACAATGGATGTCACACTGACTTTCACTTCCATGGGTGATTGTTTTCTTTTATAATACCAATCAAAGAAAAGAAATTCTACACCAATTAGTATTATACTTACTGCCGAAAGAATTCTTAATGTCATGTTGATATCTATATAAGTAAAATTACTTATGAGAAGAATGATACCAAGTGTTATAAGGGTTATTGCTAAAGTAAAAGTACCCAATCTCTTATGTTTCATTTTATAATCACATTCCTTTCATTAATTAGTATGTATTTTGTGTTGTAATTTTATTTCTGTGTATTGCTTCAAAAACGTATTACATATATTTAGACGTTAATTCAACTGTATACCCTTCAAAAAATATAAAAAACTTAAAATTTATTGAGAAACCCAAAAAGAAACCATCAGATTATGCTTAGTTAAGCCATCTAATAGTTTCTTTAATATCTTGTAATCTTGTAATCTAATTATCTAATTTCATATCTCCATATTTAATCCAACCTATACTCCTAAGACCTTCGGATAAAACTAAAGTCATAATTGCTGGTAGGATTATATGTAATACAATTATCTTGGTAATCAGAATACCTGGCGATTCACTTCCAATCATTGTATCCCATGTCATAATCTGACCAACTAAACCAGATGTTCCCATCCCTCCCCCATAGGCATTATTCTCCATCATAAATACCTTTGTAGAGATTGGACCAAGTATTGCACTAACAACAATAGGTGGTATCCATATTCTTGGATTCTTAACTATATTAGGTACTTGCAGCATTGATGTTCCTAACCCTTGGGCAATAAGTCCATTAACCTTATTTTCTCTATAACTGGCTACCGCAAAACCTATCATTTGAGTAGCACATCCTACCGTTGCTGCTCCAGCCGCTAATCCATTAAGGTTAAGAATGATTGATAGAGCAGCTGAGCTTATTGGTAATGTGAGAATCATGCCCATTAATACAGCAACCAATACCCCCATTACAAAAGGCTGCTGTACTGTAGCAAATTCGATAATGTCACCTAACCAATTCATGAAATCAGATATGGATGGACCAATTATAAGTCCGATACTACTACCTGCTATGATAGTTGTGATAGGTGTAAGTATTATATCTATCTTGGTTTTGCCTGATACTAATCTTCCTATTTCAATACCGACTATAACTGCAACAAAAGCTCCTAGTGGTTCTCCAGGAGTAATCAATATAACATTACCATCAGCAAAGGCTTGTCCGCTAATGATTTTACCAGCATATGCACCAACAAGTCCTGTAACTGCTGAAGAATACATTATTAGGCTTGAAGTCTTTAGTTTATGAGCTATTCCTATACCAATTCCAGCTCCTGTCAGTATACTTGCAATAGAACCTATTCTAGTTAATGTGATTCCTATTACATTATCCCCTATTAATCCTCCAATCTGTTTAATGATCAGTCCCACAATTAATGTAGAGAATAATCCCATTGCCATACCACTTAACCCATCAATGAAATACCTATTTACTAGTTTAGTTAAAATACCTACTTTCTTATTTTGCTTATCCATGTTATCCTCCTGTAAATTCATATGTCTTGTCACTTATGCCTAAAATTTTTATACCAAAAATCCTTTTTTCCCTAGTTCTTCTTCTACTAGTTCTAATATCTTAGCACTACTTGCTTTTATAAGATGGTAATGTTCACCGTTTTTTAGCCTCATAAGTGGAATAGATTCGTTTTTTTTAAGCTTTTTCATAAAATCATCTATATGTTTCCTTGATGATAACATAAGATTAGCAGTTATTTCACCATATACAGGATGTAGAACCATTACATTGACTACTGTGGCACCAAAGTCTATTATTGTTTCTAATTCTTCTCTTATATCCTCTTTAGTATGTTTAACAGCTAATAATTTTGTACATTCTTTTTTGTTTTCATATATCATATAACCATTAGATGTGGATATGATTTTGCAGCCTTTTGCTCTTAATAATGCTATATCTTGAACTATTACTTGACGACTCACTGAAAAAGTCTTAGCTAATCTTGAACCTGTTATTGGTTCATCACTATCAGTTAATAGTTTTTTAGTATTATTCCTTCTTTCTACTCCTTCCATGGTATCACCTCTTTTTATAATATAAATTGTTTATAACAATACTTTTGCTTTTTGTCCTATTATAATCTCGTCTCTTGTTACTAATGAATTATAACATAATATTTTAACTCCTGCATCATTAGCTTTTACCAAAGTCTTTGCAAATATTTCATCGGTAATGTTATTGGGTGTAAATTTATGTATGTTGTTTATCTGTATCAGAAGGAATAAGTATCCTTCGTATCCATTTGATATTGCATGAATCAGCTCTTCTAAGTGTTTGGTACCTCTTTTTGTTGGAGCATCCGGAAACATTGATATACCATCTTTTTCTAAGGTAACACCTTTTACTTCAATAAAACCTTTTGTCTTATCTCTTTCAAAATATATATCGAATCTTGAATTTTTGTATTTTTGTTCTCTTTTTACATAGTTAAGATTAATAAGTTCTGGTACTTTATTCTGTAGAATAGCTTCATGCACAACTTCATTAGGAACCTGTGAATCAATATTTATTAGCATTTCATTTTTATAAGCACTTATTAATGAATATTTAGTTTTTCTATTGGGATTATTGCTTTTTTGTAAAAATATTTTGGTTCCTTTGGTAAGTATCTCCTTACATCGTCCTGTATTTTTAACATGAACCGTTTCTAGGTTATCATTGATTAATACTTTAGCTATAAATCTATTGGGTCGCTCTAGAAAAACACCTTCAACTATATCTTTATAAATCATATTTATATCCTTCCATTATTTTATTAAATAAAAGATAGAAAAAAAACTCACATTATTATTATAACATGATTGTAAATAGCTTGATTATATAGTTTTTACCATTAATGAATATAGATAAATACTAACTAAATAACTAAGAATCTACTGAAAATATAAAATAAAAGGTTGAAGCTTAGTTATAATGCATATATAATAATAGAAATACAACTATTAATTATTTGAATGCAACGTAAATCTTTATTCATAGAGAGGATAATATTATGTTTAGACTTTGGGGAAAAGTGTATAGAAACAGTAAGATGATAAAAGATACTGTAATTGAACTAACTAACGATAGTTTATCTAAAGATGCCCTTACTATTGATTGTTTAGATAAAATTTGTTATGAATTCGACCTTCAACATCCTATGTGGTTGAATGATAATAATAAAGACTATCCTGCCTATGGCAAAACTTCTTTTAAACAAGATCATTTTATTGAACAAATTGATTTTGATTATCTGGAAATAGAAATTATTGATGAAGAAAAAGAAAAAAAGAAAAGAAGAAGCTTAAGAAGATTATAAAAGGAGCTTACGCTCCTTTATTATTGTTAAGATTCATATGCTAATTTTATATCTTTCCTAAGAACTCTAAAGTCTTTAGCAAGTAACATAGATGCCCATAATACTATGATTACATCAATCAACACTGATCCATAATATACCCATCCAATACCATAGAATCGCGGTAATATAAGCATTACTGGTACATAGAATATCAATTGTCTGACTATCCCTATAACTGCTGCTGGCTTACCTCTATTTATAGCTGGATAGAATGTCATAGCCATAAATATGATTGGTAGAATTGGTAATAGAATCATAAATGTTCTAAAATAATTCAAACTGGTTGCATCAAATATCCTATTAGGAAACATTAGACCTAATGGACCTTGTGGAATAATCATTATTATCAGCCAGAATGGTAACATCATCAATGTACTACCTACAGCAAATATTTTGAAGCTCCTGATTACACGCATATTTTGCTTGGCACCATAGTTAATACCAATAACCGGTTGCAAGGCTCTCATTAGTCCAAATATCGGAGTCATAAGCAAAGTGAATATTCTATAGATAGCGCCATAGAGTGCAAGATCATATGTTGTACCATATCTTGATAATGCATTAAAAACTACTACAGCTTGAACTAGACTCATAACAGTCATGATCAATGATGGTATCCCCATATTGAAAATATCTTTTATTATATTTTTATCTCTGCTAATCTTGAATGGATTAGCTTCAAAGGATGCCTTACCTTTTGAAAAGTAGACAAATCCTGCAATGGTATATACTAACATACCTAGATTAGTTCCCCATGCAGCTCCTGCAACTCCCATATCTAAGAGTACAATCAAAATATAATTGGCTATTATATTAACTACAAGTCCAGCTCCCATCATAACAGCAGCTGATTTCATCTTTCCTTCAGCACGTACTATCATATTTCCAGCTAAACCATATACCCAGAACAAAGAACCAATTACAGTTATTTGAAAGTAGGTTCTACCTATGGTTAAAATATCACCTGTACCACCCATCACCCGTATTAGAGGAGTAGATAATATCAAAGCAACTATTATGTACAAGACACTTATTACTATTGATAGATAGTTTACATTTCCTAATATTTTTTTCTGATAAGATTTATCATCTGAACCGAGTGCAATACTTAGTGCCGAACCAGCCCCAACACCTATCAAAGAACCAAATCCAAGTGTTACTTGTGATAAAGGATAGGCTATTGAAACTCCAGCTAGTGCATCTTCTCCAACAAATTGTCCCACAAAAATAGCATCAAATACTGTATTGAGTCCATATAATACCATAGCTAATACAGCTGGCCAAGATATTTTAAGCATAACTTTCCATAGATTTTCAGAAAGTATCATCTGCTTTTGCTTATTATTATCATTTAATTTTTCTTGCAATATAATCACTCCATATCCTTTTTGTGTTAATTTTTTATCAGTTTAACACATTAAGATAAGGGATTCTATCGCGTTTCGTGCAAAAAGGTTCCATTTAGATAATAAGTTATTCAGCCACCTATGACATACGCTTTACGAGTCTCTCTTGGAGTTATTTTATAATGGTCTTTAAATGCTTTACTAAAACTATGATGATTGTTATAACCACAATTCAACGCTATTTCAGTTATACTCTTTTCACTACTAACCAATAACTCTTTTCCTTTTTCAAGTCTTGATTTTTTAATATAAGCATATATACTTGTGGAATATACTTGCTTGAAACAACGCTTTAAGGTATCCAATGAGATATAGAATTCATCGCATAAACAATCAATAGTAAGCTTTTCATCAAGATTCTCACTTATATATTTTTCAATTTTTTCTACTTTCTCAACTACTGTTTTACTATAGTACAATTCTTTTCGTTCTTTGTTGATTTTAAAATTTTTCAATTCATACATGAATAATTCTATAGCTCTAATTCTTAGATTATCTATTTCCCCGTTTTTGAAATTATCTTTAATATCATTAAGTAAGCCTATAGTTGTTAAATCATTTTTAATTACTGTATAATTATCTTCTTCATTAATCTGATTATAAAAATCTCTAAAAATTCTTTTATCCATATGAAATACCTGTTGAAAAATATTAGTTATTGGTTTGGTATAACCAAATAAAGATATACTTTCATATTCATCAAAATGACTTAGCTTACATATATTGTCAACTCCTTCATAATATGCAGTACTACCTTTTGCTGATGTACATAATTTCCCATTTTTATTAAAGGCTTGCATCTTTCCTTTTAGACAATAATTAATTTTGAGTATGGGCTCTGAAAAATGTTGATATTTACCCATTATGTTTAATATATCCTCATTCATACTAAAATTATTAAATGCTAAACTAAACCCTGGTATGATTTTCACAATTATATATGTTCCTTTTCCATATTGAGGTAAAATTGTATATGTAGAATAATCCTTATTTGCATCTGATAGTTTAGCCATTATATTAAGATAAAAAGAATCATTTTTAATATCTTTCATACATCTGCCCTCCTAGATTGTTTATTCAAGTATACCAAAAATTCTTTAGCATTTCAATAATGATACTCATTATCATGTTTTGATTATATAAAAGACTTACTTATAGTAGTCATATTATATTTGCGGATTGTTCCCTAAATATTAACTCTATTATAAGTAAGCCTTATATTTTTATCTATTACTAGATAATATATTTATCATTTTTAGCTGGTCTATTATCAAGCTCAGCTTTCTTTTCGTCATAGCCTGGTCTTCCAAACATAGCATATGTTGCATTCTTACCTTCTTCAACTCCAGGTTGGTCAAATGCATTAATATTAAGTAGTTCACCTGCAAATCCAGTAGCTACTTCAAATAAGTATAAGATTTGACCAAGTGTGAATTCATTTACCTCTGGTAAAGAAATCGTCATATTAGTTTGACCTGATTTCAATAGAGCGTATTCTGTTGCCATTTGCTCTGTTTTAATTAATTTATTGTGAGTTTCTCCACCTAAGAATCCAAGACTTGGGATATCACTATAGATCTTTGGAATATCTAATGTTGCTCTGTATTTATCGACACCAACAAATACTATAACTTTATCTTTTGGTCCTTCTGAGTATAATTGAACTTGTGAATGTTGGTCTGTAGCTCCTAATGCTCTTACTGGAGTTTGTCCTACATTAACAACTTTTTTATCGTTATCAAATTTCTTACCTAGAGATTCTGCCCATAATTGCGCATACCAGTCTCCAATGTATTTCAATGTATCAGCATAAGGCATTATGACTGATATGTTTTTACCTTTTTCCATTGCCAGGTAATTAAGAACTGCATACATTGATGCTGGATTCTTGAATGTATTATCAGTTTTACATAATTGGTCCATATAAGCTGCTCCAGCTAATATTTCTTCAATATCTATACCACACATAGCCGCTGGTAATAAACCAACTGGTGTAAGTTCAGAAAATCTTCCTCCAACTCCTGCCGGTATAATGAAACTTTTGTATCCTTCTTTATCAGCTATTGGTCTAAGATTACCATTTTTAGCATCTGTTGTACATACAACATGTTTTTTAGACTCTTCTTTGCCTAATTTCTCTTCTATTATTTCTTTGATAATCATAAACTGGGACATTGTTTCAGAAGTACTTCCTGATTTAGTTATTACATTGAATAAAGTTTTATCAATATCTATAATCTCAAATAAAGATACTAATTTTTCGGGATCAATATTATCCATTACATATAATTTTGGATAACCGCCTCTTTTTTCTTTTGATAATTCATTATAATAAGGATGGTTAATTGCTTGTTGTACTGCGATTGGACCTAGTGCTGAACCACCTATTCCAAGTACTACAAAAGAATCAAAATCATCTTTAACGCTTTCAACATATGCGTTGATATCCTTAACAACATCTCCTTGATTATATGGTAATTCTCTCCAGTCCATACCACCATTGGCACGTTTTGCTACCATAGCTTTTTCAGCTTTTTCAATTTGTGATTCCAAATTAGCTATTTCTGATTCATTAATACCGTTCTCACCAACATAAGATGTCATCATATTATTAAAATCAAATCTTAATCTCATGCTTTCTTGCCAGTCTTTTTGTTCAAATCTCTTGGACATTTATGTACCTCCTAGTTTTTTTATAGTAAAGTCCATTTCATAATTAGTATTTGCAAAAATGTATGAAACTTTCCTTGTTTTTTATTGTAATTATTCTACCGTTACTTCTACCCTTTTATGACTATATATATTAACCTTAATCATCTATACACTCATTTCAATAAGTACAATATATTTTCCATAATTAAACTTATATCTATAACAGCATAAATTATATATAATATAAGTAGCTTTGTAAATAGTAAATGGCTATTTAATTACATCTATACCTTTTGCTTTATATCTTTCATATATTGCTTCTTTTAGGTTAGGGTCTGTAATAATATAATCCACATCGTTCAAATCACATACTTTTAGTAAGGATACAACACCGAATTTACTACTATCAGCTAATAATATCTTTTTGCCAGAACGCTCAATCAACCTTTTCTGAATGGGAATCGTATCAATCTCAAATTCTGTTGCTCCTTCTTTTAGAGATATTCCACTAACACTTATAAAACAAATATCAATATGAAATAGATTGATATAATTTTCTACAAGTTCACCTTTTAAAGACTTGTCTTTACTATTAACAATACCGCCTAGTAATATTATTGTATAATCCGGCTCATCTACTAATTCATCTACTACCAATATAGAGTTTGTTAGAATGGTTAATTTCTTAAAATTGTTTTTTAGAAGTTTTGCTATCTCTAGTGTTGTTGTTCCATTATCAAGAGCTATCACAGATTCTTCAGATATAAATTGCATTGCATTTTGGGCTATTTTTATTTTTTCTTGATTATGACTTTTTTCCCTTATCTTAAAGTCTATTGATTTTGGGTTTATTTGATCCAGCATTGCACCACCATGTACACGATGTAGAAAACCTTCTTTTTCTAAATGTTCTAGATCTCTTCGTACTGTTTCAACTGAAACACCGAAAAATTCTATTAAATAAGAAGATTTTACGGAATTATTTTTTTCTAATAAGTCTAATATAATTTTATATCTTTCTTCTGCTAACAAAACTCCCATCTCCTCTAATCAATTAAATATGTATTATCTGTTATTTTTTCCATTTTCACTGCTATTTTATCACACTTAAGACTCATAAGCAAAGCAAATATTCCAACAACTAAGCAAACTATCCAAAAAATCATAACACCATTCCAACTGAATCTATCTACTAAAGCACCTGTTATAAATGCAGCAAACCCAGCAGCTAGATAGGAACAAAAATCTAAAAACCCAGCTATAGAAGATGTTCTATTATATTTTGCAAAATGTAATGGAATAACTCCTAGTAGTAAAATGTTAGCCCCGTACATAACTGCTGATATTAAACCCAAAAATATTAAAGCGACTATTATGTTATACGAACCAAATTTTACAAATCCAATAATCATAAATATACTAACTAAAAATAAAATGGTTATTGTACGTTTTTCTTGATACTTTAATTTTTTATTGAGATAACTAGCAAACATCATACCCAATAAATTCATGACAGGTATGAAGATAATGAATTGTGTGGTTTCCTTGATATCCAGATTTTGTGTCTCCATAAATAGACTTGGTGCCCACAATGCAATTGAATCTTTTATTATTCCTTGTACGAAACAGGCTATTACTATATATATCAATTTTGATTTTATTATGACCTTTAATAGACTATATCTATTCTTGTTTTTTATGGTTGCCGTTTCAGTAGCTTCATTAGATATGTATTTATTTATTTCTTTTGGCGTATCTCTAAAAAATGAAACCCATATTATTGAAAATATAAGTATGATAATACCTGGTAACCAAAAAACAAGGTTCCAATTAAATTTTGCAATAATTAACCCAGAACCTCCCCACGCCAGTATATAGCCTCCTACCATTGAAGTTGAGATACCTATTGATACTGAACTTCTTTTTTCATATTCATACCAATTAGTTAAAGATTTTACTATAGGTCCCCATAGAGTTGATTGTGCAAATGCATTAATCACCCATAGAATTATCATGAATATATATGCTGTACAAAACCCAAAACATATATTGCATATAGCTGTAGTAATTAATCCAACAAATATTATTTTCCTAGCTGAAATTCTATCCCCTAATTGTCCATTAATTAACTGACCAAAACCATATACCCAATAAAACAAACTACCAATAAGCCCCATAGCCCCTTTTGACCATCCAAAAGTATTTTGAATCTCTGGAATGGCTACTGATAAATTTACCCTTCCAAAGTATATACTAGCGTATGCTACCCAACATAAAATAAATATTCTTATTTGCGATTTATTTAATTTAACCATAATAATTACAACATCTCCTTAATAGATTTTAACCAAATACACATCATCACTTATATATGCACATAAAACCAATTGCATTTCAATAATTATATCATAGTTTTACATAATATCAAGCTTTTTAACGCCGTATACAATGATCAAAACCACAAATGCACATATTTATCAACTAAATCTACACATTTATTCATATATTATCATTAATATCCTTGTTTTCCCAATAATAATATGCTATAATTTCTAAAAATATTATTTTTGGAGGAGGATATATATGAAAGAAGAATTACGTTTTTTTGAGGTTACACCTAAGATCATACTTTCAGATACAACTACCGAAATTAAAATCAAACCATTGGTAAAGCATGAATTTTTTAACTCTGATACTGATATAGAAGTTGTTTATTATCCTTTAGAACATTTTTCTAATAGGGGAGAATACAATTACCAAGATAAGTACATAGTTAGAGCAGAGGATGGGATTATTAAGCTGACTCAACATTTTGTTGGAGAGCAGGAACATATTATTAAGATTACTAATACCGAGAACAATAAGTCCTATACCTTTAATTTCTATTCTGTCAAATCAGATTTGTTTGATAGAATACCATATAAAGGTGATTTACATATGCATAGTCATCATTCTGACGGTAAAGAATCTCCTGGATTCGTTACTGCATCTTGTAGAAGAATCGGATTTGATTTTATGGCATTAACCGACCATAAAAAGTATTATCCATCCATAGAATGCCAAGAAACTTATAAAGATATTGATGTTGATATACTTATAGCCAGAGGGGAAGAAGTACATCCAGAAAATAATAACGTTCATATAATTAATTTTGGCGGAAATTTTAGTGTAAACGAACTAATGAACCAAGATAAAGAACAGTATTATTCAGAAGTCAGGGATCTTGAAAAAGCTATAGACATTAAAGATGAACAGGCAAAATACGAATGTGCATCTAGTATGTGGTGCTTTGATAAGATTAGAGCGGGAGGCGGTCTATCTATCTTCTGCCATCCTTATTGGTTGATTGATTCAGGCTATTATATTTCTAATTCAGTAATTAGTTTTATGTATGATAACCAACCATATGACGCTAATGAAGTAATAGGTGGATATCACCCATATGAATTTTCATCAAACACTTTACAAGTCGCTAGATATTATGAAGAACGAGCCAAAGGTAAAAAGGTTCCAATCGTAGGTGTAAGTGATGCACACGGATGTGAAGATAAAGATTTATTTGGCTGGTTCTATACTATAGTTTTTGCACCATCCAATGCCCAGGCAGATATCATTAAGAGTATTAAAGATCTATATAGTGTGGGAGTAGAATCCCCAGCAGGAGAGACTGCCCGCCCAGTAGGACCATTTCGCCTTGTTAAATATGCTCTATACCTTATTAGAGAAGTTTTCCCATTACATGATGAGCTTTGCTATGAAGAAGGTCAATTAATGTTAAAACACATAACAGGTGACGAAAATGCCAAGGCTAGGTTAAATAGTCTACAAGGTCAAGTAAATAACCTATACAATAAACTGTTTTCAAAATAGTGTATTATAACTGAATAGTATTATCCATTAACGCAATAACTAGCAGTATAAATTTTGTAGGCTAAAGTCACATTCTTTAACTGGCTTAAGAGTGGTAAATATAGAGAAAATCATATATAGTGATAAGAACGATTTTTACAGCTTGTTGTCATTCCTTTAAAACAGATAAGGACAACAAATGTAACGAGAGTGATTATCACTATATATGATTTCAATATACAACCGTTGTCTGTTTTTTACTTAATACTTTGTCAACAGTCTAAGGAGCTGCATACAGCTCCTTTTTTTTATTATATAATCAATTCATTTATTCAATTTCATACAGATTACCAAATCTGTAACCTTGCTCTTTTAACGTTTTAATAATATCATCAAGTGCTTCTGTATTAGAAGATGATACAGCATGTAATAATGAAATCATACCTAAATGCAATGTCCGTTAGTTAAGGCATTGTTAATAAAAAAGAATTAGAGCAACTGAAATTATTAACACTTTCAGTTGCTCTTTCTTATTAAATTAATATTTTTTTGCACACAAATTAAGCACAAATTAAACTGAGTATTTTTCTCAGAAAAAAGTTTAAGTTTACAGCAATTATGCTACTCTATAAAGGAAGCTTACTGTTGACTTGGTGTTGACTTTGCGAGGGTCTTTACGTCCTGGTTTTACAGGTAATATTGTTGTGGTCAAGCAATACTTCCTTTTTTTATTACGAAAAGCATACTATATTTATCGTTTTTTTCTATACTTTCAAGATAAATGAGCACTTGAAAAGCACTGGTTTTTCAAGAGTTACACAGCTTTTTTCGTCATTTTTCAACAATTAAAAGCATGAATTATTTGGGTGAATTTTTACCTCATGATGCACTTTTTTCTGCTCAATACAAAGCCCTTCCAAAAGCCACTCCACCTGTTTAGGCGTTATCTCTTTAACAGCTTCAGAATCTTTGAGCCATTGAAATGTCATTTTATTCAACAGCTTTTTATTGGCTAGAACAAATCCATTTCTGTCATACCGTAAAACCTTCACAGAATCTCTTCTCTTTTTATAGAAACTGGATACACTAGTTGCCATTTCTTATATTAAATACTTTATCTAGAATTCCTAAATTCCTTAATATCATCTTGTATGTCTTTTACTATATATAGTTGTTCTGTCAATTTACTTACAATTTCTTGATATTTTTTTTCTCTATTTTCTTGTTTTATATCTCTTTTCTCCTGTGACTTTAGTATATAGAATATTAAAATTACTGATAGAGTAGCCCATAACCCTTGAGTAATGGCTACTTTTAATATCTCTGATTCCAACTAATATACCTCCTCCATTCGTTTTCTTAAAGTTTTTAATGCTTTTCTCCTTAATTTGTTAACAGCTTGTCTTGAAACATTGTGAAATTTACTGATTTCCTTATCTGAATACCCATAGAAATACCTATTAATTATCACAGATTTCTCTTCTTTTGGAAGTTCATCAATAGCCATATACATCTCTATGATTATCGGATTTATTGAATCTCTTTTAGGTTTAATATCGATTAAATTTGATGATATTTCGTTTTTGAGTTTATTACTTCTTTTTGAAAGATATATATATTTGTTTTTGACACATTGTACTATGTAATTTACTTGTTTCCCCTCAGTAGTTAATGGAATGTTCTTTATACAAATAATTAAATGCTCTATCAATTCATTTTCAGCATCTTCATATTTCAATAACCTTGAATATTTTTGTATAAGCGGTTTAAATCTTTCTATTATCTGTACTAAATATATTTCATCCCCATCATTTTTATAATTTTTTATTAATAAATGTATATCGTTCATAAAAAATTTCCCCCTTTATAAATAAAGAGGAAATATTATATATTTTGTAAACTTAATTTTTATATGTTTTTCTTTAATTATATATTTAATTATTTATAACGTATTAACTTATAAAAAAAGTATAATTTTAAGCATATAACTAGTATTATATAAATATATTTAGTAAATTACTCAATACACTTCTATAATATATATTATTAGGGCATCAATATAAATATATTAATATCATTCACTTTTATTATCGATGAGATATGCATGAATTGAAAGAGAAACATAGAAAGTAGAAGAATTTTATTGAGGTAAATAACTTTTTGTTTGAATTCTGAAAAACAGTTTTACATTAATTTATATAATACACTATAATTTAAAAATATAATAATTAATTTATGTTATTTATTTAAAAAAGTAATTAATTTTCATTTAGGAGGCATCTACCAAAATATATTTGTTGCTTAATACACTAAACATTTGAAAGAAATAGCATCAGACTTGTTCTGCCAAATTTGGAAATTTTTTTTAGTTTAACCTGTTTACATTTAACTCCCAGAAGGATAATTATATTCTATATAAAAAAATTAATATTCCATAACTAATATATAAATTACTTAATTTTAAAACAAATAAATAAAATATATTTGTATTGTTGTTTATATATTCAAAAAAATATTAAACTAATTAAGAAAATATGATATAATGGTAGAAGATACATAACAACTAGTTCATAAAATAAATGTATATATGTATTTGTTTTTATAGAAAATGATTACTCTTATTATATTATTTGTAGTTTTTACGAAGTGTGTAAAAGTGATAGTGATGTTCATCCAGGTGGCTATCAGACAAGGTATTATTTTCAAACACTTGAGGAACTGGATGAACTAAAAGAATAAAGCGGAATATGACAAAGAAAAAAGAGGGGGTAAAAGTAAAGTGTAAAATTAGAAGAGGGTGTCATTTTCTGATATGTGTCTAACAATATATAAATTATGGGTTAAAAAATAGGAGGTTTATATGGTAAATAAAATTAAAAGAATTATTTATGCTAGCATAATGGTTTGTATTTTTACTCAAGCATTGCCTGTTGCTGCACATGAAACTAATGGCACTGATAGTGTATGTATTAGTATGGAAGTTGATAGTAAAAAAGCATTATTAAACGGTGAACCAATAACGTTAAATAATGCACCTTTTCTTGAAAATGGTACTGTTTATGTTCCACTTAGAGAAATTATCGATCTATACGGTGGGATTGTAGCATATATACAAGACGAACAAGCTGTTTTAATAGCAATAAAAAGGAAAAATGATATGGGTTATGATCAGGGTTATTTTTCAAAAATATGGATAGGTAAACAAAAGGTTCTTACAGATACAGGAGAAGCTTTTATTCATCCAACATATCCAAAAAATTGTGTTCCTATAATAAAAAATAATATAGCTTTTATTCCCGCAGATTATATTGATTTTTGTTTGGTTGCTAATTCATTGTGGGATGCTGAACGAAATAGAATTATTTTTTATGATGGGAGTGGTTGTAAGAGAGTGGATAAATTTGTAATTGGTAGCGATTTTAATTCTCTTAACAAAAATATTAGAAATAGATTTAAAACTACTGGTCGTATTGTAGATCAATCTGAGAATGGTCTATATAAAATTGAGGCTTATTCCGATGGAGATATGGAAGTAGAACTTGCGACTGATGAAGAAAGACCTCCAAAAGATTTAAAAGAGATATATTCAATTATATTAATAACGGATAAGTATAAGACCTCAAGGGGTTTAAGAGTGGGAGATAGTATAGAAAAATATTGGGATTTGTATGGAAGTACGCAATGGGTACCTGATCATTTTGTTGACAAGGTGGATGAAAATGGAATAAAGACTATCCATTATGATTATTTTTTTATAGTTGAAATAGATAATGGAAAGGTATCAAAAATTAGTATCAGATAGACTTTTGTTTTCACGTTATGAAACCCTCAGATTCCATAAGAAATTTGGGGGTTTCATAATTTAATATCTACCATATATAATTATTTTTTGTATGCACATACTGCTTCTCCGAAATAATTAGTACCGCCAGGAGTCATTTTACCTGGGGTAAATCCATTGGTATATCCAGAGGCAACACGCATTTTCATTCCGCGTGACCCATCCATATTAACTGCATAATCGCAGCCTAAATCAAGCATGAGTTTTGCACCAACAGGTAATGATATTCTACCAGGAGATGCACAAACCATGTAAAAAGATCCGTCAGTTGCATGACCAAGAAAAGTTCTATCGAGGTTTCTATATGTTGATCTGCCAATAGATTCATGGTTATAATGACATTTTTCGTCCTTTAAGTCTTTAGGATTACAGATTTTGTATCCACCATCATATTGGTCATAAAGAGTATGTTCAAACACAGAT